>NZ_JAWRWZ010000104.1:0-340 GCF_046535285.1 Chryseobacterium sp. SIMBA_028
CTAACCATAGATATTACTGGTTATGATACAAAAGCTTGTTTTAGAGGAAACAATAAGCACAAAAAGCAAAGTTACATTGTAGATGTAGGTCAGGCAATAGATAGCGGTGATACCAAAAAAACATTTGATACACCTTCTTTCAGTTATCCAATATATTCGGATTTAACGAGGTTTACGATTAATCCTATAAAATATATTTGGCCATCAGCAACCAATCCGAATCAGTTTCATTTGCATGTTCATAGCTGTCGATTTTTCAGTAATGACAAAAGAACGACGATCTTAATCAACGCTTATCCGGACATCAAATGGGAGTTGGCATTTGAGTTTTTAATAAATG
>NZ_JAWRWZ010000105.1:0-340 GCF_046535285.1 Chryseobacterium sp. SIMBA_028
GTACGCTTACAGGAAATAGAGTTGTAACTCAGGGAGCGCATACTTTAGCTTTTAACGGAACTGCAGCTAATGCTTTTTCTGTTGATGGAACTACACTGTCTGTAGATGCCGCAAACAATAGAGTGGGAATTGGTACTGCAACGCCTGAGAATAAGTTTCATGTAGTAAGTACAGCAGCTGTTGCTAATAGATTTTCACTTTTCGATGCTCCTGCAGGTACTAATCAGCAATCTATTATGGCAATAAGAAATACATCTCCAGTGGCAACTGGTAATTTTGCTCTTTTAGGATTTTCCAATACAGGACCTACAGGTGGGGGTGCAAACTGGGGAATAGGAAG
>NZ_JAWRWZ010000106.1:0-339 GCF_046535285.1 Chryseobacterium sp. SIMBA_028
GATACTTCTATAATAGACTTGTCTATCCAATCCGAACAATTCGCAGGTAAAGATTAGGGTTTCTTTTTCTTCACTGCGGAAGCGGGTGATTGTTCGGATGGTAAGTTTTTTCTGATATCAATATCATATTCTTTCTCGGCAAGATTAATCATCATATCGAAAAATATGACCTTTTTATCTGCAATGTAAGACTGTCTCTCTAAAAATGCTTTCTGTTTTTCAAGCAGTTTAACTTCAGCTTCCAATTCCATAATACGCTGTTCAGGAGTCTTTTTCATGCTAAATGTCGTTTGGTTTTCCCAATCAAAGGTACCATATTTTCTAAGCCAACCAACAGTC
>NZ_JAWRWZ010000030.1:0-6630 GCF_046535285.1 Chryseobacterium sp. SIMBA_028
CAAATCGATGTAGTGACTACCTATGACTACGGTGATGTACCGTCCAGCTTTGAGAATGACAAGGATGGTAATCCATTACCTGCCTTGCATGCTCCTCTAACAGGGTTTAGCATTGGGAGTCTTTTGGATGTGGAAAATACACCGGCTTCTGTGACTTCCCCTGCTGAGAATAATACTTCAGGAGACAACACGATTGGAACAGCTGATGAAGATGGTTTAACTACAATGGGGAATATAGAAAGAGGTTTGCCATACATTATTACAGTTCCTGTAAGTATTCCTTCCAACCTGACGGGGACAAAATATTTATACGGATGGCTGGACCTTAATGACGATGGAATTTTCCAGGTGGGTGAAGTGGCTGCAGCTACAACGGCGAGTGCTGCTAATACAACAATGACTTTAACTTGGACAGCCGCTCAAACATCTACAATTATTAATGGAACTCTTACTGCTTATTTAAGATTAAGGTTATCCAATTTAAATCTGTTAGACTTTACGACAGCTGCAAGCGGAGGAGCCTTAATTGATGAAAGAAGTGTTGGTAATGGTGCTACTTCTGCAGCTGTTGCTACCAACGCACCTACCGTTGCATTTGGAGAAGTTGAAGATTATCAAGTACCTGTTATTTCTACAATAAGGTATAATGATGTGATACAGGGAGGAGTGAGTATGATAGGAACTTCATGGTATTATAGTGTACCAGGTAATCCGACTGCGCCTTTAATACCAGATGTAGATGGAGATGCTTCTACAACTTGGTCTACTTCGGGAGATTTAATTTTACCTGCAGGATCAACGATTGAAAAAGTATTTTTATCAATAGAAAAAAATGGAGGCCCTAATTTCACTTCGGCAATGTTGAAAGTTCCCGGAGCGACAGCTTATACTACCTTAACAGCATCAACAAGTATTGCAGATAGAACTTCAGGTAGTTCATATGCTCAGATGATATGGGATATTACTTCAATGGTACCCACCAATGGTTATGTTAGTACAAGCGGAGGAGGTATAGGAGGTAGGTATTTTCTTGCTAGCCCCACTCCAGCACCAGTTAATATGGGTGGATGGTCTATGATTGTTGTTTACAAGAATACTAATTCTAAATTTAGACAAATTGTTATTACTGATGGATGGCAAAGTGCATTTCCAGTAGAAACCCAAATTAACGGATTGAAGATTCCTGCTTCAGGTACTGTAAAAGCTGTAGTTGGGGTTACGGGAACTTATGGTGACCGAGGTTACTCTGATTTGTTGAATTTTGGTCAGGTAGGTACTCCGCTAACTTCATTGAAAGATCCTATGACTGGGGTGACAAATGATGCATTAAACAGTTCTGTTGCATGGACTGCCAACAATAATGTATCAGCAGATGGAGGACCTGCTATATCCGGAAATTATACTGCCAGAAATCCTATTAGTGCAGGACATATTTATGGTGCAGCTGAAGCATATGAGTTTGATGCTGATATTTTTGATGCAAATGGGGTATTAGCACCTTCTTCAACACCTATCAATGTGGTTCTGCAACAACAGTCTACTGGCGGAGATGCCTTAGTAAGCGGTTCTTACTTTATTTCAGTAGATCTGGCAACACCTCCGGTGTTAACAAAAAATTTACCTGTGAATACAATAGTAGATGGCGGTATTACAAAATATATTTGGACAGTTACCAATACAGCATCTGATGCCGTACTGCAAACGATTAATTTTACTGATAATTTGCCGAGCAGCATAAAAGTAGCAGCAACTCCTAATGCATCTATTACGGGTGGAACCGGAGGTATTATTACTGCTGTTGCAAACTCGGGTGTAGTTACTATTTCAGGATTACAATTAAATCCTGGGCAAAGTGCAACGATATCGGTGGATATCACTAATGTACCTGGACAGCTTAATGCATCGTGTTCTGCTAATCCATCTGCTTTTACAAATGGTTCTTCAAATATAACAGTCCCATCAGGCGGAATTTTGGATACATCTACTATTACTCCACAATGTTTAATGGTTACAGGAGGATCAACGTATTGTTACAAACCAGGAATGACAAGTGGAACTGCTTTGGACAGTAAGGCAGGAATCACTTCTCTAAGCAGAGCCGGATCTGGGGATCCTGATAACTGGCCAATGGTTCGTAAAGGGTCTTGGATGGTACTTGAATCCAAAACAAAAGGATTTGTAGTGAATAGACTTTCATTTAATGGAGCTGGTAATCCTGTCGGAATTCCTGTTGCAGACTTTGTAGAAGGAATGATGGTATATGATACTACGAATAGTTGTCTGAAAGTGTATACATCAACAGATGGCGGAACTACATTCAGCTGGCAGTGCTTAAATACACAAGCCTGCCCGGATTAAATATTGATATAAGCTTAAGGCAAAAGTAATAGGGGTAAACTATTGCTTTTGCTGAAGCTTTTTAATTAAAAAATTACAAAATGAATAAAATAATAGTAAGTATTGCCTTATTCTGTGCCGTCCTTGGCAAGGCCCAGGTGGCCATAGGAAAATCGAATGTTACTAATACTTCAGTGTCTTTAGAATTTGAAACCACTGAAAATAGGGGGCTTATTCTTCCTTATGTAGAGGATAAAAGCGGAATATCTCAAGATGGAAGTATTATATATGACACTACAGATAAGAAAGTGAAATATCTAAAGAGTGGAAGCTGGTTTGACCTAAGTGTAGATAATACAGGCAATGTAAATCTATCTATACAAACCTCTAAAACTGAGAAAACAGGTGCAAAGGTAAGTATTGGTACCCAAACATCAACCAACGGTATTTTGGTTTTGGAAGATAGCAATAAGGCAATGATTCTTCCCAAGGTGGCAAGTCCGCACTTGAATATTATTAACCCTTCTGCCGGAATGTTGGTGTATGACACTACCGCCCGTCAGCTGGCTGTATACAATGGAACAGTATGGTCTTTTTGGAAGCCGTAGTGTAGCCATCTATTGATTTTATCTTCAACCGGGTAAGGATTGTGTTGGTTTTTCATAAGTTCTGATTCATGAATTACCACGGTTGAAGTTTTATAATATTTCTAGTTAAAAAATAGATAATATAAATACCAATAAACTTATCAAGTATGGATACTAATTTTAAAAAAATTCATATAGGTTCATTTATTAAACAAAAAACAGTTGAGCTTGAAATGGATATTTTACGTATTTGCAATTTCATGAAATGCAATTCGAACGAGGTACAGGAAATGTTTTTAAAAAATGATCTTAGTACTGATGTCTTATTAAGATGGAGTAAACTGCTCGAGTATGACTTCTTTAGATTATATTCTCAACATTTGATCTTGTATTCTCCACAAACGAGAAACAATTCTACTGATACTGAAAGAGTATCCAAGCTTCCTTACTTCAAAAAGAATATTTATACAAGGGAAATTATTGAATATATGTTGGAACTTATACACTCAGGTGAAATGACAAAACAGCAGGTCGTTGAAAAATATCGTATTCCCAAAACCACTCTTTTTAAATGGATAGCAAAATACAACAAGGAGAAAACTGAATAAGTACCTTGATATAGGAAATGTAAAATCAAAATTAGCAGACCACAGATAAAAAAATGGTTAGTTATTTCCTTCCCCCAGCTTTTAAGCCATACCGATTCTAACTACACAAATGAAAATTTTCAATTAAAATAGGGGGATGGAAATTTTAAAAAAAATAATTATGAAAAAATTATTACCCGACTATAAACTAATTTATCAGGATATGATTAAAAAAAAATATCCTCACAAAGAGATTGAATGTCGCAATATATTGAAAAAGGACGAATTGTCTATTCTGGATGTGATGGAATTGAATAAAATCATTTTTAATGCTAAAAACAGAGAAACGGATAAACTTAGCCAAAGGTTACGATCCTATGATAAAACCACAATATTAGAAATTCTTCATTATCAGAAAGTAAATAATTTGAATAATATTCAAGTCGCAAGAAAATTTAACCTTAGCAGAAATAGCATTGGTAAGTGGAAGAAAATGTTCTTCTCAGTAAATTGTTAATTTAATTTTTAACCCCCTTTAAAATTTTTTATCATGAATCATTAAGTATTACCTATCAATCACCAAACACACAAATTTATTATGAAAACAAAAACATTATTTCTTATTATGTTGGGGATTTTTTTCTCCATACTTCATGGACAGGTGGGTATCAATACCCAAGATCCGAAAGCAACTCTCGATGTAAATGGAGATGTAAGAATACGAAAAGTAGATACCTTAGCTTCTTCCCAAATTGTAAATAAGCTATTGGTACTAAATGATAACAATGTAGTGAACCAGATAGATTTTAGCCGTATACAAGTAAATATAGAGAATGCCATTGTTAAGGGAGTTGGAGGAACAGGTTTTTCACTGTTATCGATCAGTTTACTGAATGGTTGGCTCCAGGCATCTTTTCCAATACTAGAAATTGATGATGGGAATCATTATAATCTAACCCAACAGGAGTTTACCGCACCAAGTTCGGGAGTATATAATGTGCATTTTTTTTTAGAAATGGAATCCCTTCTTTCTGTATCAACCATAGGAATTGGCATTTTTAAAATTGATGGTATTTCTGGTATTCGAACATTATTAAGCGAAGAATCCTTTGCCAATGTTAATGTTTTGGGTATAGGTGTTTCACCTCCAACCAGATCTACTGAAACACTTGTAAAACTAAATGCCGGCGATAAGATAATTTTTGGAATGAAAGGAATAGCACTAGCCAATATTGGTTTGCTGGAAAATTCCAAAGCTCAGTTTTTTATTTTGCAGGTAAGATAAACCTGATTCTTTAAGTTATGATATTAGAATTTGTAAGGGGAGATAGGGCTCAGTAGGTTGTAAATACTGAGCCTTTTTTAAAGAACAAAGTTGAGTGTAATAAAAACAAAAAATGATAAGACTTCAAATGAAAAAAAATACATTTTCCAAAGTAGAATTATTGGGAAGTGAATTAGGTCAGATAGAAAAACAACTAAAATGTGAAGCGATTCATCTGCGTAGTGGTGAGTATGTTATTATTTTGAGAAAATATTGTTTTGGAATTTTCCAAAAAAGATTATACCTGTATATCTATCAAAACCGAGTGTATGACTATTATACAAGGATCGATTTAAACTGATTAAAAAAATGAGTATTTATAATCCATCAATATTATAAAAAACAAACAAATCTAAATGAAACAATCTTTTTACCTTTTAATGATATTTTGTCTTCTTGTGTCATGCGTTTCTAAAAAGAATCAGGTCATAAAGCAGAATATCCTTACATTGAAAGACAGCTATTGTAAGGCACCATTTAAATACAATTACAACAATAAAGTTCCCTCCTATAATTCCGATTCCATCCTGGCAGTGAATAAAGAACTGCAGAGAAATTTTTCTGATCAGAGTATTTTGATTCTCAATGCACTTGAAAATCTTGATGAGATTTATCAGATCATAGAACTAAAAAAAGATTCTTCAATAACCTCGCAGGTTAAGGTTTTACAGCTTAAAAGTAGAATTAACAGTAAAATCACCATTGCCCTTACGGAATTGGATGCAGTAGCAGCCGAGTTTGACTGTGAAGGGGAAAGGGTAGCACAGATTGGAAATTATGTAGATAATCTGAATAATTCCAAAAACAATAAGATGATTATTCTTTCCATTATAACTGGAGCGGTAGCATCTATTGCTGGTGGAATAATAAATGATGAGGGTTGGAGCAGTGCCGTTGATATTGGAGGCGGGGTTTTAGGAGCAGGCCTCGGCCTTGCTACACTTAACCCGAAGGGGACGAAAGTAGAGTTTGTCCACCATAGAAATCTGTTGAGGGATATCTGGAAGAATAAATTAGAATCCCCGAATTTCCCGCCATTTGTCTGGTATATGTATACAGAGAAAAGTTTTTCCAATAAAGAACAGCATTCTATTATTGGCAACATGAAAGAAAGATGGCTGCATTATCAATTTGATGATAGCAAGGAAGAAGCAGATCAGTCTGTAATTTTTAGTGATGGAGGTTTTTATAGAGCAGATGACCTTCACAATCGTTCAGCAATGCTCGATCAAATGCAGTCTGCAACAAGGACTATTAATCAAAATATCAATTATCTGCTGCTGGATTTGGATAAATTGATTCTTTAACGAATTTTTTAAGGTATTGAAGTTGATCGAAGAGATCAGAATTAAGAATCTAGGAATAAGAGAATATCAAGTTTTACATTGCTCTGCATTGTCTGTATGAAAGCTCAGGTAGCAATTGGGAAAAATGTATGACCAATTCGTCGGTATTGTTAGAATTTGCAAACACTGAAAATCGAGGGTTAGTGCTTCCTATGGATGAGAAATTAGTTAAATTTCTCAAGATGGGACTATCATTATGATAGTTCAGATAATAGCTAAGATGCCTAGAATGATACTGGTTTGATTTAAATGTATGGATAACCACAGGCAAAGCAGAAAAGGCAGGGGCAAGGAATGTTAATTGAGGAGTAGCCAGTAATTTTTTTCCGGTAAGTAGTAGAAGGATACGCCTTAAGATCGTAGAATATAATTTTAAAAAATAAAATAACTTTTGGGCTTACTATACCGCCTTTAATAGAATTATAAAAGCATGAAAATCAATAATAAAA
>NZ_JAWRWZ010000107.1:0-338 GCF_046535285.1 Chryseobacterium sp. SIMBA_028
TACTGCAATATTTCCGGAAGGCCCCGTATGGTTGATGAAGAGCCCCGTTCCTGTTCCTGCGTTAGTAACAGACAATACCGGTACAGAGTTGGCTGCGTTAAAATTCCTGAAAAACCCCGCTCTGCCTGTACCGAAATTGGGAACCCACCCGTACACGGCACTTCCCGTACCATCTGCGGATGATTCAATACCATTTCCGTTTTTTCCCGCATTGGCAGTAATACCATTTCCGTTTCCTTCCGTAAGAGCGATTAATGCAGGTCCGTTTCCGGAAGCATTACTTGAATAAAATAACCCTCCAAAACCTCCTGTACCAGCAGACTCACCATAAACACCAG
>NZ_JAWRWZ010000108.1:0-337 GCF_046535285.1 Chryseobacterium sp. SIMBA_028
GATCAATTTAATGTAGCTGGTGATGTAAGAAAGTATGCATATGTTGATCCATCAGCTAATCCATATTTATCATTAAACTATTTTGTTATTGATAAGTTTCCTGGTAAACCAGGTTCTCCAACTAGAAATGATGTAAAAGTTTTTAGATTATCAGAAATGTATTTTATTTTGGCAGAAGCCGCAGTTGAAGAAGGTGATTTTACTCAAGCAGCAACTTATATCAACAATGTAAGAACAGCTAGAAGATACACTGGTACCCCAACAACACCAGTATATACTAATAAACAAACTGCTTATGCAGATATCTTAAAAGAAAGAAGAATCGAGTTGGCATTAG
>NZ_JAWRWZ010000109.1:0-337 GCF_046535285.1 Chryseobacterium sp. SIMBA_028
GGCTGAGACATTTTTCCTATCCTGTGGACAGTCCTAGGATGGTTCCTTGACCCCCGACTCAAAGGATGGCTTTGCGAACTTTTGTCTCAGCGTTGGGAGTGGTGGTCGCCTTGCTGCTCACCGCCGTCGCAGTTCCTGCGGCTTGGGTGGACGAGAACATCGTCAAAGAGGACGGTTTTGTCCGTCTGGCGGGTTCACTAGGTAGCGATTCCGATTTCCAGAGCCGCCTGGCCACGGCCGCCGTCGGCAGTTTTGAGTCCTCGGTTAATCTTCCCGAACCGGTCCGATCCCTCGCCGCGGGAGTCCTCAAAAGTGCCACCGCGGGAATGCAATCATG
>NZ_JAWRWZ010000110.1:0-335 GCF_046535285.1 Chryseobacterium sp. SIMBA_028
AGTGTGGAACCTTCTTGTCTTTGTGACGGTTCTTGTTCTTACCGCCAATAAAAGTTTCGTCACATTCTACAATACCTTCAAGCTCATTATTATTTTCGACACCAAAACAAGCTCTAATTCTTTGTAACATGAACCATGCTGTTGCCTGTCTTACTCCAATATCTTTTCCTAACTGTATCGAACTAATTCCCTTCTTATGAGAGGTAACAAGCCAAATAGCCATAAACCATTTACGAAGACTAACTTTAGAATTCTCAAACATTGTTCCTGTCTTAACATTAAAATACTTGCCTGTATTTTTACAACGATACTGGTTATTCTTACATTTATATACT
>NZ_JAWRWZ010000031.1:0-4068 GCF_046535285.1 Chryseobacterium sp. SIMBA_028
AAATCAACTTTTATTATAACTTTAAACTAACAAACACTCCCTAAGAGAAAGTCCATTTTCTTTTGAAGACATACATTATTCGTAAATAAATAGTTGATTATAATGCAGATAAAGACTCTTGAGCTTTGTCCTCATCTTTATCACTACAATCGTTAGTTTGCCATTCCCCAGTTAAAGAACATCCAGTCAAGGTAATTCCTCCTGTAACCATTCTTAATTTGCTCATTGATAACTCTTTTTCGAAAAGTTTTTCTTTTAAAGACTCTAATTTTTTCATTTTCTAAAATTTAATTGATAATATTTATAAATCCGTATTTAAATTATTTTATGATGTTAATAGATTTGCTGAATTGATATAACTTCTTCAGTTTGATCATTATCTCCACAGTCATAACTTTCTGGATTCGCTGTCCATTGACATCCCGAAAGAGTACTTCCTGCTCCTGTAACCATTCTTAATTTGCTCATTGATAACTCTTTTTCGAAAAGTTTTTCTTTTAGTGATTCTAATTTTTTCATTTGATATATTTTTTTGTTAATAATATTATTGATTATTCATAGAGTCCAAATATTCTTGTAGTGGTTCTAGTCCTACAGATTTTCTTCTCTCATCTACACTTTCGTTATTTTGAATCGAGTAAGCCTCATACTTACCATTCTTATTTCTAAAAACCTGAGTCCCATATATTTGTGGTTTATTTAAGTTTTTATTTACCCGATCTCTCAGATATGCCTTATTTGTAACACTAGCCTTTCCTATTCTTGAAAACTTTTCTAATTGTTTTAAAGCTTGCCTTTGAAACTTAACGTCATTATCACAATGCTGAATAAGTAACCAGTAATCATTTGAAGTTTCTTCTGAAACAAGATCATAATTTGGATAACCATAATCTTTTAAAATATTGATACATATTTTACAGTTTTTTTCAAATATTCCCTTTTTGACATTCTCTAGGCTATCTATTGTTTTTTTGCCTTTATGCAGCTTGATTGCATCAATTAAGTCTTTCTGACTCTTTTGATCATTGTATGCCATATCAGCAATTAGATCACTCACTTTCTTTTTATTAAAGACAGTATTCCTGCTCTTACAACTAATCATAGCTATAAGTATAATGGTGTAGCACAAAAATTTTAACATTTGTTTTTCTTATCGAAAGATGAAATGTAAGATTTAATCCATCTTAGTTACTTTGAGTTTAAAATACTGTTTCGTACTTTACATTTTTTAGAATCTCTTTCTAAACAATTATTATCTTTAGATAGGCGAGAATAAATTTCTTTTTTTTCGTTTTCTATTTCAGATTTACTAAATCCGCCTGCCATAACAAACTTTGTTCCATCGTCTGTAATAATTGTTCCTTGTTTCATGCTTTTTACAGGATCTTTCAAGTAAGATTCATATTGCTTGATATATTTATCTTCATTAACCTTAATGTATTTTGAAAAATTAAATTTTACTGATTCATCAATTTTGGTAACGCCAATTAAACTAAATTCAAACTCTTTTTCGGTATCATATATTTTAGTAATTAATCCCGGAAGCTCTCCGAATTTATATGGTCCACTATTAAATGGAAGTTCGTTCGTAAAATATGCTTTCCAATTTCTGCCTCCAAAAGAGATGTCAGCAGATTTGCAATTATAATCTAGTACCTTTAAGTTTTCAGAACCTAACTTCCAAGTATTCTTAGCTTCCTGTTGATATGTGTAAAAATCTCCATCGATAGTAGAATAAATATTATACACATCGTTTCTTTTGGTTATGATTTCTTTGATAAAGGAGTTTTTAAAGCCATTAAGATTAACTGTTACACTCGAAACCTTCATCAATGAATTTATTTTTTTATTAATTGAATCATTCTTTACATAATTGCTGCTATAGAATGAAGATTCATTAGTTTTCGTGTCATAATCAAGAATATAAAAATCTACCTTTCTTATTTCTTTTTGAGAAGAATTGGGAGTAAATCTCAATTCGTAGTAAAACCTGAATTTTTGAGCATATATTATACTACCATACAACATTAATGATAAAAGTGTAATGTTTTTAAAAAAGTGTGTTGATTTAAAATTGTTTTCTTTTTTCATCCTATTTATTTACAAATGATAATACAAATATTTTTATGTTACAAAATAACAAATAATTATTCTGTACTTTATTTTGATGTGCGCACAAACAAAATAACAATTGTGTTTTTACCTGGAGCAAAGATGCAGGAAATTAGAATGACAATGCAAATGATTGACACCTGAATTCATGAATTTAAGCATATGAATTCATGAATTTACAATAGTTAAATTGTTTATTATTAGGTATTTATATGAGTTTAACTATTTTCTATTTTCTTTGATTCTACTACTCTTTCGATTTCTTTTAGATAGATAGAAAGTGGAGTTCCAGTTCGCTTTTTAAAAGCCATCGTAAATGCTTGTTCAGTATTATAGCCTAATTCTTCAGCAATAGAAGATATTTTATATGAACGAAATTTTTTGTCTTCGGCTAATCTATTGATTGCATAATCAATACGGATATCATTTAGATAAGCAGCGAAATTTTTCCCTTTATAGGTATTAATAATTTCAGAAAGATACTTGGAATTTGTTTTTACCCTTTTTGCAAGGCTTCCTAAAGTAATTCCTTTATTCAAAAACTGTTCTTTAGTCTCAAAATTTTCTAGCTCTGCAAGGATATTTTGAGCTATATCTTCAGAAACAGATTTAGTAGTTTTATCTTCTGTAATTATTTTTTCAGGGAAATTTACGGAGCTTGTTTCTTTTGTAGATCCAATTTCTTTTTTAATTTTATTTTCATTAACAGATTGTATCAAATCTTGAGCAGCTCTTCTATATTCCTTTTCAGCTTTTTTAGTTCTACGGTATAAAACTATAAATATCAATAGTATTAATGATAAAACGATAAGAGAAAAATAAAAGAATATTTTTTTATTCCGTAATTCAATAGTTATGTCCTCTTTTTCTTTAAGAAGTTTGGGTCTATCATATTGTCTAGGAAGTTCCCTAGAAATGTATTTAAATTGAGAATCTAAAATTTGGTCAACTTTTAAAAACTTTTCAATGAAATATAATTGTTTTTCTTTATCATTTTTTTCTTTATAATAGTTTACAAGATAGGGATATACTTCTCTAAGCTCAGGGAAGAAATGTTTACTTTGTTGAACATGTGAATCTAACTGTATAAAAGTTTGTATGGCTTTTTCTATTTCCCCTAATCCGGCATATGACTGTCCTAAAAATAAGAGTGTATAGCTTAGATTTTTAATATTATTTGTTGTAAAAAAGTATTTTTCGCATCGCATTAAATTTTCAATGGCAATATGATATTTTTTTATTTTTAAATTATAAAAGCCTGACTCAAGTAGGTACCCGTAATATTGATGTGTTTTCCCATTTTCAGAATTGAAAAGTAATCCTTCTTCTATAAGTATTCGAGCGGAATCTATTTTATTAGTTTCTATGTAAGTATCAGCTAGGTTTACACGAATATTATCATAATCACTTTTATCTAAATAGTCTGTATTATATAAATAATAGCGTAACGTACTTGTCGCTTCGCTGAATTTTCCAATATAATTATTAAGATATGCGATACTAATCTCTGCAAAAGCTATTTGTCTTTTATTGCCTTTTTTTTTAGCATGTTCAAGTGTCAAAATATAATTTTCTAGTGCAGCTTTTACATTGTAGAATTTAGAATATAGGTTACCACGGAGAAGATAAACCCTCGCAGGATAATAATCTTTGTCTGAGCCTTTTGTAATTATTTGTAAACTATCCAGATACTTTAAAGCATTAGGTAAATCTTCATTAAAATGCATCATTACATATCCTTCAGATGTTTGCTCTTGTTTTTTTTCAGATTTTGATTTTTGAAGATAATATTTTGAAATTATTTTTGCATTTTTTATTTCATTGCTATGATAATAGTTATAGAATTTTTGACTTAGGTCATTATAAGAATATGTTTTTAATTGTAAATCGTCAGCAAAAAGTGTACTGATTTAGGCTTTCACTTAAGGAGTGTTTCATAAGAGATTAATTTTTAAA
>NZ_JAWRWZ010000111.1:0-335 GCF_046535285.1 Chryseobacterium sp. SIMBA_028
CCGTCTCAACCTGCGCCCGCTTAGGCCATGGCTGTGTGCGAGGCACTATGTGAATCGATGTGCTTGGAATAGCAATGCGAATCCGTTACGCCGATATATGGCTCGAAGTTTGGCACTGGGGCAAACCCTGCGCTCTCGTAAAAGCTGCGGCCATCCGACTGGGCAGACCCCGCCTCCGCTGTGATCACGCTGAAGCCATGCGAGTGGGCTTGAGCTTCCAAGGCGGCGAGTATTGAGCTGGCAACCCCGGACCCGCGGGCATACGGAACCACGTAGAGCCTTTTGATCTCTGCGGTGTTTTCGTCGAGCATCCTCAAGCCTCCGCAGCCCAAGGG
>NZ_JAWRWZ010000112.1:0-335 GCF_046535285.1 Chryseobacterium sp. SIMBA_028
CTGTGCCGTATGCGCACGCCGGCCGGCGAGACGGTCGCGGCGGCCCATTTCCATGAGGCGATGCTGGACGGCGAGATCGCCCTGCAACTGACCGAACGCATGCTCGATATGGTGACATCAGACATGCGCCGCTGGCTTGATCTCGGCCTCCCCCTTCAGCACGTCGGGATCAACCTGTCGGCTGCCGATTTTCACACCGGCAATCTCCGAGCGAAACTGGACGAACATCTCATCGGCAAAGGCGTCCCGCTGGACCATGTGATCCTGGAGGTGACGGAATCCGTCTATCTCGGCCCGCGCGATCATACGGTCGGCGACGAGATCCGGGCGCTTCG
>NZ_JAWRWZ010000113.1:0-335 GCF_046535285.1 Chryseobacterium sp. SIMBA_028
GACGGAACCGGCGCTTGCCAGGAAGCTCATGGCGGCCTTGGCGCGATCGTTCACTTCCGTGCCGCTGACCCAGACGAGCGGGTTCTTGGTGTCGCCGTAATAGGTTTCGAGCGACTTCGCGACATTGCCGTCGGCGCGAACCTTGGCATCGGCGAGATAGCGGCGCTGAACGCCGGACTGGTCGCCCGACGTTGCCGACGCATCGACGACGGCACCGGTTACGACCGGGTCTGCAAACTTCGCCGTGTTCACCAGACGCATCGGGTCCGGCTTGTACGTATAATAGGTCGGCGACGTCACCTTCGGCAGCGGCGCGTCGACGGGGGCCTGCATGG
>NZ_JAWRWZ010000114.1:0-335 GCF_046535285.1 Chryseobacterium sp. SIMBA_028
TCGGTCCGGCACCGGCAAACGCGTAGGGTATACCGCCGATAGTAGTACCGGCTGTCGGATTCGGCACGGCCGTGATCGAGCTAGCCCCGAGCGCGACGTCGTTGGCATTGATCGCGACCGCGCGCGGTCCAATAGCAACGCTGGCAGCGCCGACCGCTTGCGTTGCCGTGCCTAGGGCAATCGACCACGCTCCACTCGCCACTGTCGCAGCGGTGGCTGCTCCGTCCGATATCGCGGTCTGCGCTGACCCAATGGCGATCGAGTCCAGCCCCGCGAGGCCGTTCATAGTCGCGGTGCTGCCAATGCGCATTGAGAAAGTTCCACCCGAGATATCG
>NZ_JAWRWZ010000115.1:0-334 GCF_046535285.1 Chryseobacterium sp. SIMBA_028
GTATTAGAAGCAGCCATAATATCATTGACATACATAGCAATATTATCATACAGTGCACCTTCAATTTTTGCTATAGGTAATCTGGAATTATATCCCCAAATAATAGACATAGGTGTTCCGTCTTTTGCTGTATATTGAATAAGATTTCCTTTTACATCATATTTATCCAATGTTACTTCTGTGAAAGCAGAAGAGCTGTTTGAAAGGTCATACGTTTTTATAGATTTTGGCAGTATAAAATTACCTATTTGTGCATCTGGCAATGAAGTTGGATAAACCGTTTCCGTTTTCGACAATGTTTTAGTAACTCCATTATTGGTTTGTGTTACAATAG
>NZ_JAWRWZ010000032.1:0-2705 GCF_046535285.1 Chryseobacterium sp. SIMBA_028
GAGAGCAAACCCGGAGAACTGAAACATCTAAGTACCCGGAGGAAAAGAAATCGAAGAGATTCCGTAAGTAGTGGCGAGCGAAAGCGGATTAGCCCAAAAGCTAATTTATGTTTAATAGAATGTTCTGGAAAGAACAGCCGTAGCGGGTGATAGCCCCGTATATGAAAGGCATATTTAAGTGATAAATGAGTAGGGCGGGACACGTGAAATCCTGTCTGAATATGGGGGGACCATCCTCCAAGGCTAAATACTCCTGAAAGACCGATAGTGAACAAGTACTGTGAAGGAAAGGTGAAAAGCACTTCGAATAGAAGGGTGAAATAGAACCTGAAACCGTACGCCTACAAGCGGTCGGAGCACCTATATGGTGTGACGGCGTGCCTTTTGCATAATGAGCCTACGAGTTAATTTTACTAGCGAGGTTAAGGTATTAAGTACCGGAGCCGGAGCGAAAGCGAGTCTGAATAGGGCGCTTAGTTAGTAGGATTAGACGCGAAACCTTGTGATCTACCCATGGGCAGGTTGAAGCTCTGGTAACACAGAGTGGAGGACCGAACCGGTTGACGTTGAAAAGTCTTCGGATGACCTGTGGGTAGGGGTGAAAGGCCAATCAAACTGGGAGATAGCTCGTACTCTCCGAAATGCATTTAGGTGCAGCGTCGTATATAAGTTTATTAGAGGTAGAGCTACTGATTGGATGCGGGGGTTTCACCACCTACCAATTCCTGACAAACTCCGAATGCTAATAAATGTTCTACGGCAGTGAGGGCATGGGTGCTAAGGTCCATGTCCGAGAGGGAAAGAACCCAGACCAACAGCTAAGGTCCCCAAATATATGTTAAGTTGAAGCAACGCGGTTGGACTGCATTGACAGCTAGGATGTTGGCTTGGAAGCAGCCATTCATTTAAAGAGTGCGTAACAGCTCACTAGTCGAGCGGTCCGGCATGGATAATAATCGGGCATAAACATATTACCGAAGCTATGGATTTGTACCTTGTGTACATCTGGTAGGAGAGCATTCTATTTGCGCCGAAGCAGTATCGTGAGGTATTGTGGAGCGGATAGAAAAGAAAATGTAGGCATAAGTAACGATAAAGGGGGCGAGAAACCCCCTCACCGAAAGACTAAGGTTTCCTCAGCCATGCTAATCAGCTGAGGGTTAGTCGGGACCTAACGCGAACCCGAAAGGGGTAGTGGATGGACAATGGGTTAATATTCCCATACTTGCTCACACTAAAAAGGGGACGGAGTGCCGTACCTGCTGGAGACTGACGGAATAGTCAAGGCCTAGCCTTCGGGCGAAGCTGCTGCAGGGAAAGTGCTTCCAAGAAAAGCCGAAGTGAAGCAACCCGTACCAAAACCGACACAGGTAGTCGAGGAGAGAATCCTAAGGTGCTAGAGTGAATCATGGTTAAGGAACTAGGCAAAATAGTCTCGTAACTTCGGGAGAAGAGACGCCATCAGCAATGGTGGCCGCAGTAAAGAGGCCCAGGCGACTGTTTATCAAAAACACAGGACTCTGCAAAATCGAAAGATGCAGTATAGGGTCTGACACCTGCCCGGTGCTGGAAGGTTAAGGAAGGTGCTTAGGGTTAAACCGAAGGCATTGACTGAAGCCCCAGTAAACGGCGGCCGTAACTATAACGGTCCTAAGGTAGCGAAATTCCTTGTCGGGTAAGTTCCGACCTGCACGAATGGTGTAACGATCTGGGCACTGTCTCAACCATGAGCTCTGTGAAATTGTAGTCTCGGTGAAGATGCCGAGTACCCGCAATGGGACGAAAAGACCCTGTGAACCTTTACTATAACTTCGTATTGACTTTGAGTAAGTAATGTGTAGGATAGGTGGGAGGCTTTGAAGCTTGCACGCTAGTGTAGGTGGAGCCGACGTTGAAATACCACCCTTTACTTACTTGGAGCCTAACTTCTTTTAGAAGGACATTGCGTGGTGGGTAGTTTGACTGGGGTGGTCGCCTCCAAAAGAGTAACGGAGGCTTTCAAAGGTACCCTCAGCACGCTTGGTAACCGTGCGTAGAGTGTAATGGCATAAGGGTGCTTGACTGTGAGACCTACAAGTCGATCAGGTGCGAAAGCAGGACATAGTGATCCGGTGGTTCCGTATGGAAGGGCCATCGCTCATAGGATAAAAGGTACTCCGGGGATAACAGGCTAGTCTCCCCCAAGAGCTCACATCGACGGGGAGGTTCGGCACCTCGATGTCGGCTCGTCACATCCTGGGGCTGGAGAAGGTCCCAAGGGTTGGGCTGTTCGCCCATTAAAGTGGCACGCGAGCTGGGTTCAGAACGTCGTGAGACAGTTCGGTCTCTATCTATTGCGGGCGTTAGATGTTTGAGAGGGCTTGATTCTAGTACGAGAGGACCGAATTGAACAAACCTCTGGTGTATCAGTTGTACCGCCAGGTGCACCGCTGAGTAGCTACGTTTGGAAGAGATAAGCACTGAAGGCATATAAGTGCGAAACTCGCCTCAAGATGAGACATCTTTTAAGGGTCGTTGGAGATGACGACGTTGATAGGCTACAGGTGTAAAGGCAGTAATGCCATAGCCGAGTAGTACTAATTACCCGTAGATTTATAGCCTAATATGGCGCACGGAAGTGCAGCAAGGTTACCTCTTTGTGAACGTTTTTATCGATTAAACCAGATGTCAGGTAACAGACATCAGATAACAGACCAATACGTCTG
>NZ_JAWRWZ010000116.1:0-333 GCF_046535285.1 Chryseobacterium sp. SIMBA_028
CGTTTACCCAGTTAGCCGCTTCGTAGGTTGCCATCGGAAAATTACTTGCGTTAGGCTGATTAATCGTTCCTGGACTGTAAGATGATTTTTTAAGGCACGTGTAATTTTTTGTGGTTATATCAAACTTCCAAAGTGAGCTTGGCGTATTCGATCCGGCTTCTGCTCCAACCATATAAAGATTCCCGTCCTTCAGCCATATGTTTTTCGTACGATAAGGGGCATTGGTTGGCGCTTCTACTCCTATCGTTCCATAATTACTGGTTTGGCCGGGTTTAATACACTGCCATGTATTATCAACCATATCAAAGGCCCAGATTTCATTTAATTTTGACT
>NZ_JAWRWZ010000033.1:0-1960 GCF_046535285.1 Chryseobacterium sp. SIMBA_028
TTACAAAATAAAGTTTTACTTTTGCACTCGCAAATATGGAGCGCCACTGACAGAGAAGAGTGCTTCATTATAAAGCGAAAGATATAAGATCATTGACATACAATATAACAACCAAGTAAGGAAAAAACTAAAGCGTCAAAAACTTTGAGTGAGTCAGACAAACATACAATGGAGAGTTTGATCCTGGCTCAGGATGAACGCTAGCGGGAGGCCTAACACATGCAAGCCGAGCGGTAGAGATTCTTCGGGATCTTGAGAGCGGCGCACGGGTGCGGAACACGTGTGCAACCTGCCTTTATCTGGGGGATAGCCTTTCGAAAGGAAGATTAATACCCCATAATATTTTGAATGGCATCATTTGAAATTGAAAACTCCGGTGGATAGAGATGGGCACGCGCAGGATTAGATAGTTGGTGAGGTAACGGCTCACCAAGTCAACGATCCTTAGGGGGCCTGAGAGGGTGATCCCCCACACTGGTACTGAGACACGGACCAGACTCCTACGGGAGGCAGCAGTGAGGAATATTGGACAATGGGTGAGAGCCTGATCCAGCCATCCCGCGTGAAGGACGACGGCCCTATGGGTTGTAAACTTCTTTTGTATAGGGATAAACCTAGATACGTGTATCTAGCTGAAGGTACTATACGAATAAGCACCGGCTAACTCCGTGCCAGCAGCCGCGGTAATACGGAGGGTGCAAGCGTTATCCGGATTTATTGGGTTTAAAGGGTCCGTAGGCGGATCTGTAAGTCAGTGGTGAAATCTCACAGCTTAACTGTGAAACTGCCATTGATACTGCAGGTCTTGAGTGTTGTTGAAGTAGCTGGAATAAGTAGTGTAGCGGTGAAATGCATAGATATTACTTAGAACACCAATTGCGAAGGCAGGTTACTAAGCAACAACTGACGCTGATGGACGAAAGCGTGGGGAGCGAACAGGATTAGATACCCTGGTAGTCCACGCCGTAAACGATGCTAACTCGTTTTTGGGCCTTAGGGTTCAGAGACTAAGCGAAAGTGATAAGTTAGCCACCTGGGGAGTACGTTCGCAAGAATGAAACTCAAAGGAATTGACGGGGGCCCGCACAAGCGGTGGATTATGTGGTTTAATTCGATGATACGCGAGGAACCTTACCAAGGCTTAAATGGGAAATGACAGGCTTAGAAATAGGCTTTTCTTCGGACATTTTTCAAGGTGCTGCATGGTTGTCGTCAGCTCGTGCCGTGAGGTGTTAGGTTAAGTCCTGCAACGAGCGCAACCCCTGTCACTAGTTGCCATCATTAAGTTGGGGACTCTAGTGAGACTGCCTACGCAAGTAGAGAGGAAGGTGGGGATGACGTCAAATCATCACGGCCCTTACGCCTTGGGCCACACACGTAATACAATGGCCAGTACAGAGGGCAGCTACACGGTGACGTGATGCAAATCTCGAAAGCTGGTCTCAGTTCGGATTGGAGTCTGCAACTCGACTCTATGAAGCTGGAATCGCTAGTAATCGCGCATCAGCCATGGCGCGGTGAATACGTTCCCGGGCCTTGTACACACCGCCCGTCAAGCCATGGAAGTCTGGGGTACCTGAAGTCGGTGACCGTAACAGGAGCTGCCTAGGGTAAAACAGGTAACTAGGGCTAAGTCGTAACAAGGTAGCCGTACCGGAAGGTGCGGCTGGAACATCTCATTTTAGAGCGTCTTTTGACGATAAACAAAATTAGTATCGCAAGATACAAGCACTTGCTTAAAGAGAGGCTTTAGTTTTTTATTTGGTTGATATATATATAATAACAAAACCCACTAGAAATTAGTATTAGGGAAAGAGATTGGGAATGAAGCTGGGGAGAGAGGAAGTATCCTTTTACTCATGATTCACTACCATAACAAAGTCTCGTAGCTCAGCTGGTTAGAGCGCTACACTGATAATGTAGAGGTCGGCAGTTCGAGCCTGCCCGAGACTACTAATTA
>NZ_JAWRWZ010000117.1:0-330 GCF_046535285.1 Chryseobacterium sp. SIMBA_028
GTCCGTATATCATTTTCTTCATTTTACTTTTAGTATCATTTATAATTTATCACTGATCATTTATAATTAATCATCAATCCAAAATTAACGTAATATTTTTATGCTCTTCTATAATTTCAATTAAAATCTCAAATAAAGTTTGCCCTTTTCCATCAATCAATTCATTTAATTTATCTTGAATTAATTCTACATTAAAAGGTTTTCCCTGTTTGATTTTATTTTCGTAAAATTCTTTCGTCAGTTCAAATCCTAAATCTTCTTTTGATTTCTGAGACTCTTCCCAAATGATTTCGACTTCATCATAATTTTCAAAAACTCCAAAACCTCCGT
>NZ_JAWRWZ010000118.1:0-330 GCF_046535285.1 Chryseobacterium sp. SIMBA_028
GGCGAGCGGTTGACCCCCGAGCGATTCCAAATGGTGGGCTCATTCCTGGGCGGCAACGCCCGGGTTGATGCATTGCATTACCTGCTGGAAGACGCTTTCATCACCACACCGGAAGGGCCTCGGCTGTCCGAGGCATTTCTGGAACAAGTCCGGGGGCTGGTCAGCCGAGCGGCAAATCCGCTCTACGCCGTTATGCACGAGTCTATTTATGGGCAAGGCCAGGCCACTAGCTGGGCGGCCTGGCGGGTGCTGGAGGAGTTCGGGGAATTCCAGCCCGATGCGGAGTCACCACTACTAACCGGCGAGATGGTGTATCCGTGGTACTTCGAG
>NZ_JAWRWZ010000034.1:0-1566 GCF_046535285.1 Chryseobacterium sp. SIMBA_028
TGTAAATCGTCAGCAAAAAGTGTACTGATTTAGGCTTTCACTTAAGGAGTGTTTCATAAGAGATTAATTTTTAAATTTGATATTATGAACACCAGGAAAAAACCAACTCCTGAAACCTACATTAAAGAGATCAGGAGAAAAACCAGAAGAATCTTCACTGCCGAGCAAAAGATCCTCATTGTAATGGAAGCCCTTCGTGCAGAAACTTCTGTAGCAGAGCTCTGCCGTAAGCATGGCATTCAGGAATCCACAT
The DNA here is from genome assembly GCF_046535285.1 of Chryseobacterium sp. SIMBA_028. Classification (NCBI taxonomy): domain Bacteria; kingdom Pseudomonadati; phylum Bacteroidota; class Flavobacteriia; order Flavobacteriales; family Weeksellaceae; genus Chryseobacterium; species Chryseobacterium sp. SIMBA_028. Next base: position 254 of record NZ_JAWRWZ010000034.1, read on the forward strand.
TTTACAAATGGAACAAAGAATTTCTTGAGGCCGGTAAGAAACGTCTTTCTGGTGATGTAGTTCGTGAGGCTACTTCTGATGAAGTCAGCCAGCTTCGAGAAGAAAACAAGAAGCTAAAAGAAATGGTTGCAGATCTCGTTTTACGGTATGATATTGTAAAAAAAAGCTTGGACATGCTGGACTAACCCAGAAATATAGAAGATATATGAGGTTATCCGCCGGTGAAAAATTAGAGCTCATAGAACTCGTTACGCGCAGTGAAATAGGTGTTAATAAGACTTTGAGGGAACTCGGCATCCATAAGAGCACCTTTTACAATTGGTACAATCTGTATCTGAAAAAAGGATATGAAGGATTTTTTTCCTCCCCTTCTTTTAACAGAAAACAATGGAACAGCATTCCTGAGAAACAAAAAAACCTTGTGGTCGAGATCGCATTGGAGCATCCCGGACTTTCCAGCCGAGAACTGGCTTACAAAATTACCGATGAGCAGGGTATTTTTATTTCAGAATCAAGTGTGTACAGAATTTTGAAAAAGCGGGGTCTGATTACCGCTCCTTCTCATATCCTGCTCTCAGCTGCTGATGAATTTAAAGATAAAACCAATTTTGTACATGAGATGTGGCAAACAGATTTCACTTATTTTAAGATTATCGGTTGGGGCTGGTACTATCTAAGTACCGTTCTGGATGATTACAGCCGTTATATTGTTCATTGGGAGCTCTGTAGAAACATGAAAGTGAATGATGTAAAAAGAACGGTAGATTCAGCTGTAATAAAGTCAGGGCTTAAAAAAGGACAGGTTCCTAAACTTTTATCTGATAATGGCTCCTGCTACGTAGCTTCTGAATTGAAAGAGTATCTGCAGAAAAAGTATCAAATCAATCAACTTCATGGAAAACCTGCTCATCCGCAGACCCAGGGAAAGATCGAGCGGTACCACAGAACGATGAAAAATGTGGTAAAACTTCATTTTTATTACAGCCCTGAAGAATTGGAAAAAGCACTGGAGGAATTTGTAAACCGTTATAATAATCAGCGGTATCATGAGTCTCTGCAAAATCTAACTCCTGCTGATGTATATTTTGGAAGAAGCGATGAAATACTCCGGGAGCGCAGGAAAATAAAAGAGAAAACACTGCAACTCAGAAAACGGAATTACTTTAAAGAAAAAGTAAAACGCTAAAAAAGTTGTTCTGGAAAATTTTTGAGCCTCAAAGCTCAGAAAAATTTTATGGAAATCAACTTTTATTATAACTTTAAACTAACAAACACTCCCTAAGAGAAAGTCCATTTTCTTTTGAAGACATACA
>NZ_JAWRWZ010000119.1:0-327 GCF_046535285.1 Chryseobacterium sp. SIMBA_028
GGCGGATTTCTTATTGGTTCATTTGGTGTAAAATGGACTTTAGTAGTGATTATTTCCCTGATTTTTACGGCTTCTCTGTTTTTCTGGAACCTGAATAAGCAGCATTCGGAATATAAAAAAGAAACGGTAAATGTGGTGGAAAGTATGCGTGAAGGAATTTCCTATATTTTTAAGACCAAAGAAATTTTAGGCGCATTATGTCTGGATATGTTTGCTGTACTTTTCGGAGGTGCGGTAGCGCTTATTCCGGTATTTGCCACTGATATTCTAGATGCAGGAGCTGAAGGTTTTGGATTCTTAAATGCGGCTTCTGATATTGGTTCAATG
>NZ_JAWRWZ010000035.1:0-1430 GCF_046535285.1 Chryseobacterium sp. SIMBA_028
TAGAGTGCACCCAAAAGTTTAGACAAAATTAAATAATCTTTTGATAATAAAGAGTTCGATATTCTATCGGGCTCTTTCCTTTTAAATTAAGTCTTATTCTGTCATTATTGTAATAGTTAATATATTGATGGATTTCTTCTTTTAATTCCTGTATTGACATAAATTTCTTTAGATAAAACATTTCGGATTTTAGTGTTCCAAAGAAATTCTCTATTATGGCATTATCCAGGCAATTTCCTTTTCTGGACATACTTTGGATAATTCCTTTTTGTTTTAAAATATTTTGATACGCTTTCATTTGATATTGCCACCCCTGGTCTGAGTGGAGAATTAGGTTTTGTACATTTTTTATTTTTCTAAAACTTTTTTTCAACATATTAATAATCTGTGTAAAGACAGGTCTTTCTGAGAGTTCATAACTTATAATCTCTCCGTTAAATAAGTCAATGATAGGAGACAGATATAATTTGTTCCCAGAAACATTGAATTCTGTAATATCAGTAGCCCATTTTTGGTTTGGATGGTGAGCTTTAAAGTTTCTTTCCAGAATATTGGGGGCTATTTTACCTTGTTCTCCACGATAAGACTTATATTTCCTCACCCGAATTAAGCTTTTTAACCCTAAGTTTTTCATTAATCTTAAAACTGTTTTATGATTGATAATTACACCTTGGTTTTTTAGTTCTAGAGTTATTCTTCTATACCCAAATCTTCCTTTATGCTTTTGATAAATTAATTGTATTAAGCTTTTTATCTTATCATATTTGTCTTCTCTCTTACCACGAGCAAGATGATAATAAAAACTGCTTTTTGCCACACCTGAACAAGCCAGTAATACTGCTAAGTTATAGTCTGGCCTTAACTCTTCGATGGCTTTTGCTTTTTGCTGGCTAGTGTTAAGGCGTCTAACTTTTTTAGATAAGCAATTTCAGTACGTAACCTTTCATTTTCAAGCAAAAGTTCTTCTTCTCTTGTCAAAGTTTTATCCGATTTCCTTTTTTGATCTTTATTGTTGCTCATAATTTTAGGTCTTCCTCTGGGTTTATTTTCTAAACCTAAAATACCATTTTTCTCGTAATCATTTTGCCACTTCAAGACCGTAGACTGGGCAGAGATATCAAATCTGATACACGCTTCTCTTTGGGAGAGAGAATCTGTATCGATAGCTTTTAAAACTTTAAGTTTGAACTGTAAACTATAGATTTTATTTTTTCTGGGCTCAAGTCCAGAGATACCATATTTATTGTAAAAGCCAAGCCATTTACGAAGGTTAGATTCATTAAACCCTTTTTCTAATGCAATCGATCCTACTGAACGATAAGAATTTATATGAAAGTCTATACAGCTCAACTTAAAATCAATGCTAAATTTTTCTTTTTTATACATAAAAAATGCCCCTAAAAAGTGTCTAACTTTTTGGGGGCAGTCTA
>NZ_JAWRWZ010000120.1:0-327 GCF_046535285.1 Chryseobacterium sp. SIMBA_028
GGGTGGCGGGTAGCGTTGAAGTCTCCAGCTTGGCGGTGCGGTTTCGAAGGTGGCATGGCCTGTACCGATGCCAGCAGCTCAGATGGCCTCGACCGCTGACCAGTCGCCATGTTCCATCGGGCGGACTACCAAATGGTTGGTGCTGGTCATGGTGTGGCTGGTTCCCTGCTGCCCGTGGTGCGGCCCGGTAGCGAAACCAATCGTGACCGGGACGGGTTCCGACGATGCGCAGCACGAAACTGCCGCGTCTGCCGTATCGGCGGGAAGGCTGGTGGAGCAGACCCCGGTTTCGGGCAGTTCCAGTTCCAGTGCATCTGCTGCTGCTGT
>NZ_JAWRWZ010000121.1:0-326 GCF_046535285.1 Chryseobacterium sp. SIMBA_028
GTTGAAAATATCGGACAGCTTCCGATGCCGACTACGGTTCAGGTGAAATTTAAAGATGGAACCAAGCAGATTATCCAGCTTCCTATCGAGCTTTGGAAAAGAAATACAGAATGGACTTTCAAAGTAGATTCAAATAAAGAAATTGATGAGGTGAAACTGGATCCGAATTCCCAGATTCCGGATATCAATGTGAAAAATAACAGCTGGAGCTCTGCACAGGCGAAACCGGTTGATAAAATTGATGCGAAAGATTTCACGGGAACATTTGGAAGCAAAGAAGCCCCGGTTAAAATCATATTTTCTGAGAAAAACGGACAGTTGTATGG
>NZ_JAWRWZ010000122.1:0-325 GCF_046535285.1 Chryseobacterium sp. SIMBA_028
TATGCTGGACTATCATAACAGAGCTCAGTACGGAGACTGGCCTACTATTTACGGACAGAACTATACAGCTTTCCTTGATGCCAATGGAATCGAAAAAAATGAAGACGGAAGCTTCAAGACTGAGAAAAGTGGTGATATCTACGAAAAAGATGAGAAAACAGGAACCTATAGAAAGACAGGAGACCGTTTTAATTATGTTTTCAGTAAGTCTCAGATCAGTTTGATGCCAAGGATGTTTAATGAGGATAAGGATGTAATGGCTAATTATATCTCTATGTATGGGGCACCGGATTTTACCTTTAACTACGGCAATGAAGAAGTTGCT
>NZ_JAWRWZ010000123.1:0-324 GCF_046535285.1 Chryseobacterium sp. SIMBA_028
CTGCGGAATGGCGGGGATCGTGTTCATCGGCTGGTTCATGTTGCATCCGCAGCCGGTTTGATTGCGCTCGATTCGCCTGCTACGCGCTGGCGGGCGAGAGTCGATCGGTTATAATCCGTGCCCGGCTCAATCTGCCGGGCCCGTTTGTTTTTCGTGACGTGGCGTGGGTGGCTCGCCGATTACGGCTGAGCATGGTTGAGATTTCCAGTCCCGGCCCGGTCAGTTACAATTTCGGTATGCTGCGAACCCTGTGGTGCGCTCTATAGCGTTATACCGTGCAGGGCACAGGTTGCCAAAACCCGAGAGCGGGTGCTCATTGCGGGT
>NZ_JAWRWZ010000036.1:0-1256 GCF_046535285.1 Chryseobacterium sp. SIMBA_028
TCAGAAGATCCGTAGATATCGAGAATATTATATATACTTGCACTATTCAAAACAGGCGGTACGGAACTTCCCGAAAAAGTAATATTCCGCATCTTCGCAGGAACGTTTACGGTTACCGTTTTACTGGTTGCTGTAAAGCCGGAATTGCCATCGAAAAAAACATCGTCTTTAGGACCGGGAACACAGCCTCCTCCTGTACCTCCTGAAGTAAAAGACCAGTGGCTGACATCATTCCAGTTTCCATTTCCACCTACCCAATATAAATTCTTGGCAGAAGCAGCTGAAAATACCCAGCCGGTATTATTGCCATTATCCACAGATTGCAGCGCATTAAATACAGCCCCTCCTGACGCATTGATATCTTTCATCACCGCTCCGGACACATCAATCACGGTTCCTGAAGCAGCCACCAGTTTGGCCTGAGTTCCTGCTGATGAAGAATTAATCATAATCTGTCCGCCACAGGTAGCAGGATGGGCAGAAAAACGGGTAGTCACTGTTTGTGTCTTACCAGCTTCCAGACTGTAGGTTTTGTCTTCACTAAATATTAGTTCTTTAAGCTCGTTATCACTTACCAGTACCCCATCACCTTTAAATTCTACACGGTTATAATACACTTTCCCTGTTGGATTAGAATATCCAAGCGTTCCTGTTCCTGTATTTTCAAAGGTTACATTATTATAATGCTGTCCTGCGTTTGACCAAAGCTTACAGTTTCCAAGGCCTGTGAAACGGATATGTGAGGTACCGGCATTCAATGTTAATAATGTTGATTTTGCGGCGAAAGCACCGCTGTTGCTTGATGTTACATTAAATTCTGAACTTCCCATATTCAGTGTTCTGGGCTTTATACCTGCCTCAGCAGAATACCCTCCCGAAGATACTTTATGATTATTGGTTGTTAATGTCCCGGCGGTATGCCACATTGTTCCAAAAGCAAGTGAATAGTCATCCAGCAGGCTTACTGATGTTTCTTCTTCAAAGTATACCTCATCAGCATGTACTGAAACTCCATTGCTTGTAATCGTTTTTGCAGTATTCGTATTACGATAATACATATATACACTACTTACTTCCATACCGGCCTGCCACACGGAAGATCCGTAGATATTAATAGGATTAGCAGTAGTTAAACTTTTAAAAACAGGAGGTACTGTACTTCCTGAGAAGGTAATATTTCTCATATTGGCTGGGACATTCACGGTAATGGTTTTACTGGCTGAAGTAAAGCCTGAGCCTGCATCAACAAAAACATC
>NZ_JAWRWZ010000124.1:0-323 GCF_046535285.1 Chryseobacterium sp. SIMBA_028
TAAGGGTGAGGAACTACCGGTCTGCATCCACATAAGCAGTCATCCTGGCCTGTCATATCATCACATATGCCATATGAATCACATCTGTAAATGTATCCAACTTTACAGTTGGGAACACTTCCAGCTCCCTTTACTTGTCTTAATTGTTCCCTCGAAATCTTTTTTAGATTTTTCATAGTAATTGTTTTATTTGTTGAATTCTAAATATAACAATATTCCCTATACGAAGACTTATTTTTATGCTTTTTAATAAAATCTTAACTTTTTATCAAATTGATTACTGTTCTATCATTTGATTGGTGAAAAATATAAGAATTACTTAC
>NZ_JAWRWZ010000125.1:0-323 GCF_046535285.1 Chryseobacterium sp. SIMBA_028
TAGCAACAGCAGTCACATCAGTAACATAACCACAAGCGTGTGATTCGCGATGGAACCGCGGGGTGTGTCGCGGGCCAGGGACGCTGGTGAGTGCCCGGCTACGAAGGTTGCGTCGGAGAAAAAAGATTGCGAATCACGGTGCGTGCGGCGGCCGCATGACCGACCAAAATTTCAGTACCAAAACCACCGGTGGGGCCGCATACTGAATGCAAAGCAGCGAGTTCGCTTGGAGGTGCCCGATGCCCGCGATGATATTCCTGTGGGGTGTTGCCCTGATTCTGGCAACAGCAGCAACAACGCTGATTCTTCATAGGAAACGGACC
>NZ_JAWRWZ010000126.1:0-321 GCF_046535285.1 Chryseobacterium sp. SIMBA_028
GATGAATTATTCCTCAGTCCTCTGACGGTAGATACTCATAGGAAAAATCTTATTCAGAAATTTCAGGCAAAAAACTCTACAGAGCTTATTCATCTGGCAGTTCAGTACCATATGATTGAAATATAAACACAAAAAGACCGCTTTAAAAGCGGTCTTTTTTTATGTAGTGAATGTAACTTATAATTCTAAGAAGCTATAATCAATTGAAGCTACCATTGGACCAGCTCCTTTCTTCTTGTCAGTCTTTGCAATTTCTCCGTCTATATAAAGGTTAATTACCAATTCTGAATCTGCACTTGGAAGTACTGCATTGGCATCCAG
>NZ_JAWRWZ010000037.1:0-1191 GCF_046535285.1 Chryseobacterium sp. SIMBA_028
TAAAGGGCTTTATCAAAAAATATTTGAGGCAGGGCGATTTCAATTTTCTGTTCTACCTTTAAAACTACTTTGCATTATAAAAAAAGGGGAACAAATAAACGCATCTGAATTATCTGAAACAGGACTTTATTATGTAATGAATGGAGGAATATCACCATCTGGCTACTATTCTGAATATAATTCAGAAGCAAAAACAATTTCGATAAGTGAAGGTGGAAATTCCTGTGGATATGTTCAGTTTAACAATTCTAAATTTTGGTATGGAGGGCATTGCTATACACTAAATAATATTCATAACAGCATTAAAAACAAATATTTATATTATTACCTGAAAGCAAATGAAAACAAAATTATGGCACTACGAGTAGGTTCTGGATTACCCAATATTCAAAAATCTGCATTAGAAAAATTTGAAGTAAAAATTCCCAATATTTATGTACAGGAAAAAGTCATATTAGCTCTGGATAGTTTATCAAACAAAGTAGCCATAGAAAGTAAACTTCTTAAAAAATATCAACAACAGAAAAAACATTTGTTACAGAACTTGTTTATATAAATAAGTTCTGTAACAAATATTGCTTTTGAAATTGGTATTTATTTAAAATAGTTTTCTCTACCTCTATCTTACTATCAATTGAAAAAAGCAATTGAGAAATATCTTTTTGTTCTTCCAAAGATGGTAATATGATAGTTAATTTCATTAATTCGCCTTTAGACATATTGTATCGAGTACTGCCTTGCGCGAGCTTAATTATTTCTTTTCTAAAATTAAAACTTCTGAATAAATAACTCGAAAAAAGTGGATTAATGACTTGAGATGATGATGGTCTATAGGCAAAACAGAAACTATTTAAATACATTTCACCTACTTCTTCTAATAAGACCGAAGACATTCCTATCTCTTTAGGTGTTTCAGATGAAATCGTAAAAAACACATCACCATACATTACACGATTCTGATTTTCATTCTCTGAAATTTCTACAAATCCACAATTTTTTATATGAACTTTGGAAGAATCAAAAATTTGTTTGTATTGGATGTAAGGTTTACCGGTTCCAAAATTGTCTTTAGTTTTCCCTGAAAGCCCATTAAATACTTCTCCTATATCTCCCAGACTCTGTAATTTCCACTCATCGTTAAATTCCTGAAATCTAATCTCCCTAGAAAATAACTTTTCTCTTAGCCCTTTA
>NZ_JAWRWZ010000127.1:0-319 GCF_046535285.1 Chryseobacterium sp. SIMBA_028
GTCTGTCTCATATCCAATCCTCTTGTCCCTCCAAAAAGCCTTGCATAAGCCATGTTAAGAATAGAACCCGTTTCCATTCTGATAGAATTCCAGTTTTTTGGAATCGTATCATAGTAGGGATCGTTCCTGTCACCACGGAGAATTACTTCATGATTCAGGGCTCCATTGATGTTCAGGGTTGCTCCGGAGGAAACCTTCATTCCACTGTTTTTGTGGAAATATACTTTGGTTCCCTGCTGGATATCGAGCATAATATTCGGATTTATGGTAAGATCACCATAGATGATTTTTGCTTTAGTATTATCCCAGACCGTATTAC
>NZ_JAWRWZ010000038.1:0-1164 GCF_046535285.1 Chryseobacterium sp. SIMBA_028
GAATACGCTTAGTAAGAAAATATTTTCTTGTGAGTTAAATTTTAATGATGAAGAAGGCAATCGTTATCCTGAATGGCACAGTATAGCACTTGGTAATATTGGAGAAATAATTACAGGAAAAACACCAAGTACAAATGACTTAAACTTGTGGAATGGGGATATACAATTTGTTACACCAACTGATATTACAGAAAGTAAGTACCAGTATTCTACTGAGCGGACAATTAAAAGGACTAATAAGTTAAGAATATTACCACCTAAGAGTATAATGTACACTTGTATAGCTTCTATTGGCAAAATGAGTTTATCAATGAAATCTTGTGTAACAAATCAACAAATTAATTCCATTATTCCCAAACCTGAGTTTAATAATGAATTCGTGTTTTATGCTTTATCAAACATTTCAGAATTTATAAAATCTACACAGAGTTCATCTACAATGCCCATTATTAACAAAACCGAATTTTCAAAATTTAAAATATCAACTCCTTCTCTACAAGAACAAACCAAAATCTCCCATTTTCTTTCGTCTATTGACATAAAGATTGATATTGAAAACAATTTTATAAATAAGCTAGAAAAGCAAAAACAATATTTACTTGTTAATCTATTTATATAAATAAATTAGCAAGCAAATATTGTTTTTGTTCAAGTAATAATTTATAAATCTCAAATTCATTTTTTATTTTTTTATCAATGCCTGACAATGTATTAACAATTTGACTCTGTTTATTAAAATCGGGCAATGGAATTTTCATTCGCTCTATTTCAGAAATATAATGCCTTTTGTGATCATTAGATGACAACCCTAAAAATGATAAATATTCAAACATAAATTTCAAATTAACATCAGTTTTATCAGTTAAAATTTTAATGGCAGAAGATTTTACTTTAAATCGAAAATCAACAAATTTTATATCCATTGTAAAATCATCAAATATGATACATTCACCTTTGTCATAAATACCAAAATTTTCTTTAGTATATCCTAATATGAAAGCTTTATTTGCTGTAAGAACAGGAATTAAAGAATCATCAGAAGAATAATCTGTGTCAGTCACCAAATATTTATTAGGTTGTTCATAGTTCAGAATATCCCTAATTTCTATAAATTCAGTTATTTCGGTAGTTATTTGTTCAAATAATTGATATCGAAGCGTATTC
>NZ_JAWRWZ010000128.1:0-318 GCF_046535285.1 Chryseobacterium sp. SIMBA_028
GCATTTTCTTTACAGGCTCAGTTTACTGTTACAGTACAGGCGCCATCAGATTTCAAAGAACAAGAGGCTATTTTATATACATTGAACGGTTCAAAAGATATTATTGTTACCAAAGAACAAAATAAGAATAATACATGGACCTTTAAATATCCCACCAGCTACATGGGAATGATGAAGTTGAACTTTCCGAATACCAATAATATGGTGAGTTTTATTTCTGAAAATAAAAACGTAAGCATAAAATTAGACGTTCAGAACAATAAAGTGAAAGACATTATCTATCAGGATGAAGTTAATTCACTTATGAACAAACAACAG
>NZ_JAWRWZ010000129.1:0-317 GCF_046535285.1 Chryseobacterium sp. SIMBA_028
CTGGAAAATCCTCTCCTAAAACTTTATTAAGCTTTACCAGTGGAGTGTTTCCTATCGTTTCAAGAATATTTTTTGCGTATTTCATAAATGGTTTATATGCGGTGCAAAGATAAGGCTTTAAAAATTAGCCGTATGGTGTATGTATGATGATCTGCATAACAGGGAGTGAATTTTACTCATTGATAATCACTGTTCACGATCCAACATTATCTTATCTTAATTATATTTGATGGCCTTAACCGGTGAGATTTTACTGATCAGATAACTTGGAATAATCAAAGCTAAGGCTGAAATAATCAAAATTCCTACTGAAATTG
>NZ_JAWRWZ010000130.1:0-316 GCF_046535285.1 Chryseobacterium sp. SIMBA_028
GCTAACGACAGCCAAGCTGACGCCAATTTAGACCCAGCAACCGTCATCATCACCCAAGCGCCAGCTGGCAGCACTATTGCCGCTGATGGCAAATCGGTGGACGTACCAGGCGAAGGCACATGGGTTGTTGACCCTGTAACAGGGGCCATCACCTTTACTCCAGAAGCAGGTTTTACCGCGGACCCAACGCCAATCAGCTACACCGTAGACAACCTGACGGGTGACACCTCAAACGAAGCGACCGTCACCATTGACTATCCGCAAGCAGTGAATGACCTGCAAACGGGTACCTCAGGCAGTCCAGTTGTGGTCGATG